>NZ_JAOWIA010000057.1:374512-387151 GCF_030332345.1 Citrobacter sp. Cpo221 | reverse complement strand
GCGTTCCAGCCCTCCCACATCCTAACGAAATCATGGGCTAACCATGCGGAATATGCCGTTACTGCATATCCGGTACCGCAGCGGGTGACATGCTTCGGCATTTTGAATGTTCGCTCGAATGCATCTCGCGGATCTTCATCCGGCACTACCGGCGCTCTCGGCTTGCCCTGGCTATCTGACGGCGCTAACGGAGCGTTTCTCAGTACAGTGGCCAGCATTTCAATATCTACTGGTGCAGGCTCAGCACCAAATGCCGCAATAGCCCCATCAATAACCTTCACAGCATCAGCCATTGCGTAGCCGAGATTCCCGCCGTCGCTTTGTGCTGCTGCTTTGCTGAGTATTTCGCTTATCTGGTGCAGGCGATTGAGTGATACAGGACCGTGCGCTGGGTGGTTGTTAGTTGTCATGGGTTAGTCCTCCTTAATCCCATTGCAAAACTGATGCGAAATATGCACCGCGACACGGCGAGTCACGAGGATGATGCCAGCCTGAATAGCCATCCTGACCACCTATTGGGCTAACTTTGTACCAGCACTGGTAATAGCGGGCGCTACTTGCAAAATCAGCGGCACCATCCGAGTCAATTACATCTTGGGACACAGAAGCCTGAATTATTTCCGCTTCCGTATAATCGCCGCGCATAACGATGAATCGCGCATCGTCCGAGCAAAGATAATCACATGAACCGTCATATTTACCTTTGGTGGTAGGTTTGATTAATTTATCCATCTCACTCCCCCTTCACGCCAATGCCAGCGGCGCGGATAGCTTCGATAACATCATTCGGGCGATAGATTTTCACGCCAGCGTAACTGTTCAATGCCTTTGGAAGAGTAACCGTCCGCGATTCCAGTTCTGCTATGCGCTTATCTGCGGCTTCAGCGCGGTCAATCGCTGATTCAAGAGCGCACTTAAGCTCAGATGTGTATTCAGCGTCGCAGCAACTAGCGCATATATGTCCGCCGTCGTCATGCTTAACAGTTAGTGCCCATTGGCTACAGAAGTCGCAATCACGCATTACCGCCTGACTCCAGTCACGTCTTTTGCGCTCAGGAACACGCAGAGCCTGTTTGTTGAGTGCTGTCATTGGGCTTCTCCTTCGTAACCTATGGCTCCTGCAATTGCCGCCAAAACGTCCTGACTCTCCCCAACCGGCTTATCCATCCAGTCGAACGACATCAGGCGCCCACCATCGATAACACCGATGTTGAAATCGTCGCTACCTTGCTGTTTAAGACCATGTTTGATGGCCTTGTCGCGCTTATCGAATTCAACGCAGTCAGACACATACTCAATCCCATGACCGTTTTCGTTGCACCACAGATATTGCTGAATGACGATGTACGATTTGCTCATAGAGCGGCTCCTTTGCGAAGCTGGGCGGCGAACCTCAAAGCATTTCGACCAGTAGCCTTAATGATTTCTGCGGTTGCTGGGCTTTTACCTTTTGCATAATCGCCAATCTCCCCGGCAAACATCTCCACACCACTGGCCCGCACTTCAGCCAGGAACGCGTCGTAAGCAGGTATCTGTAACACAGCCAGGGAGCGAATCATCTTCTGCACTTCTGGCGGACATTGTTCGTAATGGTCGTCGGTGATAAATACCGCTTCATTGTGAATTTTATCTACAGCGCTTAATTCCGCCGCCAGCGCCCTGCACTTGCTCTCGGAGTTAGCGAGCTGTACTGCCATGTCTGCGAGTTTCAGTTCAAGATTGTGAATAGTCGCGTCTGCTGCACGGAACTCGCGCTGGGATTCCGTTAAATTTGAGCAGGCGTTTTGAATTGAGTAGGCCAAAATTGCAGTATCACGATCATCTGATTCTTCAGCTTTAACCTGCAACTGAACCGCCAGGCTGAAGAGATCAGCAATTTGAGTTTCTGTCATACGGTTATTGATCGTTTGCATTGGTATGTACCTGCTGAAGTTTGTGTTGTTTAACGAAGTGGGCCACTGCTTTTGACTGGCTGGCGATTATTTTTCTATCACCTAGGTCGAGCGTGACGTTCTTACCGCGATAAATTATTGCCGAGCCGATTTCCTTACCGTCCAGCTTCACATACAGCACCTTCCCGATAATCTCTGTAGTAGGGATTGGCTGTGAAAGGCGATAGGTTTCGCGAGCTTCAGCAATGGTTTTATGTTCGTCGATGATCGCCAGCGCTTCAGCCAGTGCCGTGCCTTGCAAATTGAACACGCCTTCATCGCTGATCGTCGCCATGGCCATTAACTCCACGAACCGGCGAGCACTTTTAATGTTGAGTTCTGGCGCGATAGAGCTGCGCGTAACCTTTGTTTTCCCCTGGGCGGCGGCTACGGCTTTATCGTGCTGGAGAACTTCGCCAGCCTGTTCGCCAAACTCACGAACGCGGTCAACAGCAACATCAACAGATACGGCACCAGATTTAACTTCCTGCTGAACGTCATAATTAGCGGTGCTCAGAGTGAGCAACTTCTCAACGGTCGCTACAGACTTATTGACCAGCTTTGCAATCTCGCTGGTGGTCTGGTTGAAAGCGTTATGAAGCTCCTGAATAACAGCAGACTGTTCAATATCGGAAAGTGGGAGTTGGTTATTACTGGTCATGATGCGAGCCAGTCGCTGCACATCGTTACCGTTAAACGGCATGATATGAATGCGGTCTACTGGCTTACCAGCTTCAGCACAACGTGCGTAGCAGCGACGACGGCGATGGCCTTCAACAACCCACACACCGCCTTCATCACGTGCGATAACCTCCAGCGGAGGAACGGTGCCGCCGTTCATCAGATAGTTAAAAAGGTCGTCATCTGCCTGACGGGTGCGTTCGTCGTCTTCACGCTTGTTGAAACCTTCGCGCACGTGGATATGTTCAAGGCTGATAAACATCCCGGTATCGGTGCGCTTGATGGTCCCGTCACGGGACATCTGTTTGAATGAGTTGGCGGCCATCACTTAGCCCCTTCATTCATCACAACATTAGTTACCGGGGTTAACTCACGCAGTTCGCACTGAGCTTCCAGAAGGTGAAGGTTGCTACGTGTTTTTGTGTGTCTTTCAACAATGCGATCGCATTCTTTTGCCCAGCAAATAACGTCATCACGTAATACGGTGTTCTCGATGGCCAGTGCTTTACGCTGTTCCATTGACTCGCACAGCGCGACACCCTGAACATCGTAGCGGTTCGCCAGTTCATTCATCAGCCACTGGGAAGCAGGTGGCAGGAGAGGGGCAGCTTTACGGGCTGCATCGATCAGTTGCTCTCTGGTCATACGTGGTTGTAACTCAGTGACGTTCTGTGTGGTCGTCATGGTTAGTTTCTCCGTGTTATATGCGCCCTGCACGGCGCTGAATTTTGGTTGCACGAATCCCTCGCCAAAAGGCGAATAAAAGTTTTGGTTTCGTTTCAGTAAATGCCCCATCAAAAGGTGCTTAGCGCAACGGGTTGCTCCATCGTTATTATGCTGTCGTGTTAAATAGCTACCAAGATAGGTAGTGAGTAGCTATTTAACTAAAGCAATGATTAGAGTAATCTGGATATCCTAATACATTTATTTTTAAGGTTTTTTTTGTGGCTGGTGAAAAAAAATTAAAAATCCCATTCGATACCAATAAAAACTATTACAGTGGAATTCGTGGCATTTTGAGCGGTATTGTTTGCTCTATGATCGGTGTTTATATTACTGGGCTATTTAGTGGAGCTATTAGCGTTGAACAGATTTTTAAAATGCCAATAGGTATCATCAGTGCTTGGGTCGCTTTGTGTGCTTCTTTGTGGGCGCTATCATATAGATTTGAAGATAGGGTTATATTCACATCTGGCCGTAATTGGGATTGTCCTAGAACAGCGAACTTTTTTTTATTTTTGCTTTACATAATGATAGGTGTCTTTTGTTCACTCATATTCGAGGCCTTTCTGAAGGGGAGTGCCTCCCGCTCCTTATATGTTTCAATGGCGGGTTTTTTAGTTTTCTTACGACTTTTTTGTTTCTTCAGCATTAAGAATTATGCTCAAATACAAAGCAAATCTGTTGATGAAACTAACGATAAAAAATAACCTGTATTAATAGGATATCCAGATTGTTAAAGAGCGAAGCGTCCAGTAGGGCGCTTTTTTGTTACCTGCGAATCATCCGGTTATTCATATGCCACCGGCGGCTACTTCGTGGGCGTCCTGCCTGTTCGCTATGGAGTAGACAATAAAATTAAATTGCGCAAAACGCAAGTAAATAATTGCGAAATACGCAATGTAAGGTGCATAAAAAAACCGCCCTAAAGGCGGTTTCAACATTGATATGTAGCGTCAGGCGTGACGTTTGAATGATTGAGATTGGCTTATCATTACTTTCCCAAAAATGTAAAAACGGTGTTCGTTGGTCTTGTCCACGGACCATTCTCTATATTTTGGGTTATCAGATATCACCAACAACTTATCAGGTATCATCTGTAATCGTTTGACGTAAATTTTATCATCAAAACCAAATACATAGATTCCATCACCGTCGAACTCATGAATAGAGATATCAACGAAGAGAAGATCACCAGGCTCGATTGTCTCAGCCATACTGTCGCCTCGAACGTTGATTACCTTTACTTGATCTGCCGTTCTTCCACCGAACATCGCTAGCGCACGTTCATTGTTGTATTCGATTGACCTGATGACATCGATGATGTCGCTGCCTTGAATAAAGCCGCCACCAGCACTGGCACTAACATCAAGAATCTCCACTCTAAACACAGATCCATCTCCAGAATGTGGGTTACTACCACTGTATTCACATACAGTAGTTTTATTTCCACCTGGAGTAAATAGATCAGCAACGCTAACGCCTAAAGCTTGAGCATATTTGCTAAGTGATTGTTCAGTAAATGACTTCTGCTTGCCAGTTTCTACACGCGAGATGTTAGCTCCGTCGACACCAACGGCTTCAGCAAGATCAGCGATTTTTAGACCCTTCGCAGTGCGAAGTTCTCTTATGCGATTTCCTATGTTCATGCGTCTATTACATGTTTTTTTTGCGTGATGTGCAAAGCAACTTGCGCAAGTTGTATGTTCCAATTAATATGCGTTATACGCAATTAAAGGAGGGTATATGCAATCACCGTTACGAATCTTGCGTAAATCGCAAGGTATGACTCTTTCCTATGTAGCGAAAGGGGTTGATATCGACCCGGGAAATCTAAGTCGGATAGAGCGAGGGCAGCAAATCGCTTCACTGGATATTGCTGAGCGTCTTGTCAGTTTCTTCTCTGGAAAAATCAATGAGCTAGAAATCCTTTATCCACATCGCTATTCGAACTGTACAGGCGCGAGTACAGACATAAAACCACAGGACGAAGGAGCAAGCCGTGGGTAATGAACCTATTTGGAAAGTCGAGCGTCAGCCAGCCTGGCTGGTGGCTGCGATAAAAAAGACGATCACTGATCTACCTGGCGGTTATGCCGAAGCTGCGGAATGGCTGGGGGTAACAGAGAACGCGCTTTTTAACCGCCTCCGTGTGGATGGGGATCAAATCTTCCCTATGGGGTGGGCGATGGTGCTACAGAAAGCTGCTGGTGTTAGCTACATAGCTGATGCGTTTTCTCGTCAAACCGATAACGGCATTCATATCCCTGGCGCGGCACCAGATACAGAGAACGAGGAGATTGGCTTAAAGCTGGCTGAGCTGGTGGGCAGGCTCGGTGACCTGGTTAACGCATATCGTCGATACATCGATGATGGTGTGGTTGATAAAGGGGAATGGGACAGCCTGAACGAAATAGCCTACCAGTTCAGGGTAACACTTATGACGTTCCTGAACTTGATTTCACGTGTTTATTGCCTTCCAGAAAAGAATGAAGCCCGCGAGTGTGCAGCTCCGGGCTCCGTGGCGTGTCGTATCAGTGGAGAAACTAACGCATGAACAGTTTAACGGCAAATAACCGTCTTCCGCAACTCCGTGGAATTCCAGTGCATGGAACCTCGCTGTTTCGGTATGAGCGCATGGTATCAGGTCGGTGGATTCCTTGTAACCACAGAAGAGCTATCGCAATTGTGGGTGTGTTCCAGCGGAGGGCGAAACGCATATGCGAGCACTCAACAGACGGTTTAAAGACAGCTACGGCGTCCCAGTCAGGGTTATCCGGTGGGAGCCAGAAACTCAACGGGTTATATACCTGCGCGACGGATACGAACATGAGTGCTTCAGTCCTCTCGAACAGTTTCAGCGTAAATTCCGGGAAATAGAGGGTCCGAATGAGCCTGTTAATGACATCCCGGCCAATAGTGATAAATCCTGACCTTGCGTACAGCATTGGCCTGAATGAGGCGATTGCATTGCAGCAGATTAACTACTGGCTGAAAGAAACAACGTCTGGCATGGAGCGTGACGGTGTTCGCTGGATTTACAACACGACTGAACAGTGGCTGGAGCAGTTCCCGTTCTGGTCAGAGTCGACTCTGAAGCGAACCTTCACCCGCCTGAAGACACTCGGTGTGCTCAAAATTGAGCAACTGAACAAGTCTCAACGCGACATGACCAACTTCTACACGATCAACTATGAAAGCGAGCTTTTAGATGAAGTCAAAGTGACTGAATCGAAGAGGTCAAAATGCGCTGTTCCATCAGGTCAAAATGACACGATGGAAGAGGTCAAAGTGACACGCTCCATCAGGTCAAAACGAACCGCTGTCATCAGGTCAAAATGCACTGATGATCCTACAGAGATTACAACAGAGAGTACTACAGAGATTACAGGTAAAGACTCTTGTCCGGTTGCGGTGCAACCAGACCGAGATGTGTTGATTACTGATCAGGCTAAACAGGTTTTGGTTCACCTGAACCAGGTCACGAACTCACGCTACCAGGTTTCAACCACGTCAATGCAAAACATCCGAGCACGAATCGGCGAAGGGTTCACCGTTGAAGAGTTGTCGCTGGTGGTGGATTACTGCAACGCGAAGTGGGGCGATGACCTGAAGATGTCTGATTACCTGCGACCACAGACGCTTTTCCAGCCGTCCAAGTTCCCGGGATACCTCAAGTCTGCAAATAACTGGGACAAAGCTGGCCGACCTGAACGAGTGAATGGGGAATGGGCCCGTGAAGATGGCATCTTCAAACCCAGCTTCAAGAACACTGATTACAGCGCTATTCCACCAGGGTTCAGGGGGTAACGATGAGCATTCTGAAAATGGTCCAGATGTTTATTGCCATGAACCCCGGCTCAACGACCAGGGACATCATCGAAGGTCTGACCCAATTCAGCCTGGACAGGCTCCAACTCGCCGTTTGCCGCCTGTATGGTTCTGGGCTTGCCACGCGTAAACGCGACGGTCGCCAATTCCGTTACTACGCGGAACCGCCAGCAGATTGCCACTTCGAAGTGTTTGAACCAAGTCCTGAAGTCAGCGCCTTGATGGAAACGGCAAAAGGTCTGGAGTCGAAAGGTCTTTTTCACCGTGCCGCGACAATTTACATGGAGGCGTTCAGCGCATCAGCCATTGAATCAGAGCGAGCAGCAATACTGGCAGAACGTCAGCGCTGTCTTGGCCTGGCTAAACCAGCAGTTATTGCCGAAGACGGATGCTATCTGGCTGGTCGATTTTCGGGAGGCCGTTAATGAACTATTCACTGATTTACGCCGATCCACCGTGGGAATACGGGAACACTATCAGCAATGGCGCAGCGGAAAACCATTACGGCACGATGAAACTCATCGACATTAAACGCCTTCCTGTCTGGGAACTGGCCGCCGAAGATTCAGTTCTGGCCATGTGGTTCACCGGTACACATACCCGTGAAGCGATCGAACTTGCTGAGGCATGGGGTTTTAAGGTTCGGACCATGAAGGGATTCACCTGGGTGAAGTTTAACTCACTGGCAGAACAGCATATCAATAAAGCGCTTCAGGCTGGTGGAGTAGAGGATTTTTACGACTTCCTCGACCTGTTGAACGCTCAGACCCGAATGAACGGTGGTAACCATACTCGCGCAAATACCGAGGATTTGCTAATTGCCACCAGAGGGAAAGGTCTTGAGCGTCAGAACGCCAGCATAAAACAGGTTATCTACAGTCCACTCGGTGAACACAGCCAGAAGCCAGCAGAAGCGCGTTACCGCTTGGAGAAATTATACGGCGATGTGTCACGCATTGAGTTGTTCAGTCGCTGTGCTGCTCCCGGCTGGCATCACTGGGGAAATCAGGCAGAAAACCCTGATGTAATCATGTTTCCTGGTTACGTTGGTAAACCTGCTCCGTTGTTGGAGGTGGCTTATGCAGGACGTTGAAGCACGTAACGCGCTTCGTAACATCGCCAGAAGATGCAACGAGGAAATAACTGCTAAACGCAAGGCTAACCCTGGCATGAATTGTGACGAAATAGCCAGGCCAATTTTTAACGGTGCCATGGGGATGGTTAAGCAGCTTGGCTTTACACCATCTCATTTGTATCTCGAAGTTGGGATTCTGAATAAGCGGATTAAGGAGCGCTGAAGTGAACAATCTTACTGTGAGACAAAGTGAAGTACTTGGTTCGATCGTGAACTATCAGCGCCGGTTCGGATTCCCTCCAACGATATGTGAACTGGCAGGGCTGATTGGTTGCTCATCACCGAACGCGGCAGCGGAGCATGTGAAGGCCATAGCGAAGAAGGGATATATCTCAGTAGCGCCTGGAGTTTCCAGGGGGATCACCGTTATTTCAGGAAATGATGAGGCAGACGCGATATCGATCATCAAGTCACTCATTAACGGTGATAGTGATTCAAGAGAACGCGCCTTGTCATGGCTGGAAGCGAGGAGTGTTCAGCCATGAAATTAACGCTGCCATTCCCGCCAACAGTTAACACCTATTACCGGTCACCTGACCGTGGGGCGTTAAAGGGTAAGCATCTGATAAGTGAGATGGGGAGGAAGTTCAAGAAGAACGTTTATGCCTCTGTTGTGCAGCAGTACGGCGGCATACCGAAACCAGTTAACGTCAACGTTGAGGTAAACATAGTTCTTTTCCCGCCAGATAACAGACGGAGGGATCTGGACAACTACAACAAAGCGCTGTTCGACGCACTGACGAATGCCAGAGTTTGGGAAGACGACAGTCAGGTTAAACGGATGGCAATTGAGTGGGGGCCGGTAGTAAAGCCTGGAATGGTAGAGATAACGATCAGTCGATTTGAAACCGTGGCGGGTGCAGCCGCCTGATAAGTGGAGACAGAGCATGCAACAGATGAGCATAACAGTAACATGTCCGACCCATCATGCAGCGACAGTAGGGCAGCAGATCACCATGTCCAGCCGTGAGATTGCGAAACTGGTTGATTCCCGGCACAGCAATGTCTGCGTAACGATAGAGCGTCTCATGAATTCCGGTGTGATTGGAGGGTATGCTGCATTGCAGTACACCCATCCCCAGAACGGGCAAACCTACCATCATTATGAAGTCAACAAACGAGATAGCTATGTGATCGTTGCCCAATTATCACCGGAGTTTACCGCCCGACTTGTTGACCGCTGGCAGGAACTGGAGAGCAACGGTGGAATGATTGTTCCCCGGTCTCTTCCTGAGGCCCTGCGCCTTGCTGCTGATCTGGCAGAGCAGAAACAGCGCCTGAGTGAAGAACTGGCAGTTGCAGCACCGAAGGCCGAGTTCGTTGATCGTTATGTTACGGCTACTGGGTCAATGACTTTTCGACAGGTCGCCAAGCTGCTTAACGCCAAAGAGCCGGAGTTTGCGATGTTCCTGATTGAGAACGGCATAATGTACCGGCTTAACCGTGTTCTCACGCCAAAGAGCAAGCATATCGAGGCAGGACGCTTCGAGGTGAAGACAGGAACGACAAACCAGACAAATTACGCGTTTAATCAGTCCCGCTTCACCGCCAAGGGTGTTCGCTGGATTGGCGGCCTGTGGGCAGAGCATATTGCTAAGGGGCAGGTAGCGTGAGGGCATTACTGACACCTGAAGTGGCACCGATGACCGGGGTAGTGATATTTCGCCCAGGCAGTGAACTGATGCATCTGTTCAGACGTGGGCGTGTTCTTATCGAGCCACAAACAGAGTCAATGGCTGAGTTACCGTCTGGCATGCTGCCGGATACTGCTCAGGAGCTTCAGAACGATCCGTTGATGCGTGATGTCTTCGAAAATCAGAAGGTCATACATCGTGCTGGTGGACTGAATTCACTGGATGCCTGGCTCGAAAGAAAACTGGAATGTCAGTACCCACACAGCGAGTGGCATGATCGCAACTACACCATCACCCGGCATGCGCCTGGCTCAATCCGCACGTGCTGGGGCTGTGACTTAAAAATTCGTGATCAGTTCACTGAAGGTCTGGCGGGTATAGCACGTGAAAACCTGGTATCCTGGCTACTGAAGGTTGTAAACGGCCAATTAGGTTTCAGTGAAGACCACATTCTGACGCTGCCGGAGTTTTGCTGGTGGATGGTCAGGAACGACCTGGCTGACGAGATACCTGAAGCCGTAGCCCATAAAGCCCTTCGTCTGAAGGAAGAGACTAACCAGTCGGTAACTCGTGAAAGCGATATTGTTCCGACATTACCTGCTCAACAACTGGTACAGGAGAAAGCGAAAAAGATAGTTGCGATGAAGGTAGACCCGGAGACGCCGGAATCCTTCATGCTTAAACCCAAGCGTCGCCGCTGGGTGAATGAGAAATACACGAGATGGGTTAAGGCCCAGCCGTGCGTCTGCTGTAACAAGCAAGCTGACGACCCCCACCATCTGATTGGCCACGGGCAGGGTGGAATGGGTACAAAGGCACACGACCTGTTTGTGATTCCTCTGTGCAGAGAGCATCACGACGAGTTGCATGCTGATCCTGTGGCATTTGAATCGAAATACGGTGACCAACTGGCCCTGGTGTTTCGGGTTATAGATCGTGCGCTGGCAATCGGCGTACTGGCGTAAGTGGAGAACGCTAAATGATTAATCCTTCTGAAGTTGGTAAATCTGGTGAAATGGTTCGTCTTCGTACTCTGGAAAGCATCTGGATACAGGGTAAGTTGCGCATGTGGGGCCGCTGGTCTTATATCGGCGGTGGTAGTGGTGGGAACATGTTTAACCAGCTTCTGGCATCTGGGAAAATCACCAAGACAGCTATCAATGATGCTCTGCGCCGCATGAAGAAATCAGGAATCACCAAGCCTGAACTTGAAGCGTACCTGCGTGAAATCCTCAACAGCAAAAATAAAAGCGGCCTGGCGTTCTGTTCAGACGAAGAAGGGTTGTTAGTGGACGGTGTCATTGCTTCTGTACTGATGAATGATGACTACCGATCGCTCTATAGCGTGATTGTCGACCGCCATCGCCTACGTAAGAGCAAGCTGCAGATGGCCAATGAACTGCAGGCTAAACATCCTGATTGGCCACTGATCACCTGCCGTCGTCGCATTGACACTTGGCTAAGTCTGGCAGAATCGATCCTGTACGCTCCAGTTTGTGACGCATTCGGCACAAATAGCGACAGATTTAAGTTGCAGAGTGAGCAAGAAAGTGCTTAAATTGTGGTAGGCTCGGGACGTTAAAGCGAACTGAGCAACAGAACAAAAAATAAACCCGCCATCGTGCGGGTTTTTGCTTTTCGCACTCAGTGTAAGTGAAATATAACCATGTGCTTTCAGGGTGAGTTACTATGCAGATTCCTTTCAAAAGTTGTCTGGAGAGTGGCATGGAATTAACATTTAAGGATCTGAAAGAAAAACGCACTAAACTGGTCGAGGCGCAATGGAAGTTACAGGATAAACTTCAGGAGAAGGCGAGCGAACTACTACGAGAGTATTCAGGTTCTCTTGATCTTACATCTCGTGAGTGGACTGGTTCTGACGGAACAAGATGGCCTTATGTGGACATTGGTATTTGGGAGGAGGAGGGGAAGTTCTTTCCTGTCTTAATCCCCCAACTCAATATGGACAGCCGTTACCACTTGAATTTCGTGATTGCAACCACTCTTGATGATTCTCCGCTAACAGGTGGCTACAGGCAGGGCGTAAGCATCTCACTCTGGTATGAGAACTCATCATTTTATGCTGAAGTAGGCTCAGGAGACGACGTCTCCCGTTTTTCTGTCTCATCTCAGCTGGGTGGATTTTATCAGGTATGCAACGCTATTAAGGCGTTAATTAGCTCTTCTATGGATCGCGCCATGCCAGATATTCCAGCGAATTAATAAAGCATAAACATCTTTCAGGGCTATGCAAATGCACGGCCTTTTCTATATCCCGTTGTGAAATGTTCGTGAGGCATGGGTTGTCAGCCAAAGGATCACCGGGAGACACCCGGCACCACGCATCCATTATTGCATAGCAAAAAGGCTCACAACGGTGGAACTTTTAGCAGGGCGAAAAAAAGCCCGCATTGGGTTGCGGGCATAACAGAGAACAAATAGCTAATATTCAAGTTGTCTTTCATCAACTTGTCAGAAGAATTTAACCTTAAGAAAAATTGATGTAAAGACAATATTGATTTCTGGTTACAGGCTGCGCATTTGCGTGGCCTTTTCTATTTCAGGCTCACGGGAATCATCCGCTACGTGCTTTGTTGATAAATCCAGCCCGTGAAGCCTGACCTTTTCATCACACACAGCGCCATCCGAAAAATCGGAGGTGAGGCTATGACCAGAATGAGCACCATTTACAGCAGACTTTCATATG
>NZ_JAOWIA010000057.1:347587-374462 GCF_030332345.1 Citrobacter sp. Cpo221 | reverse complement strand
AAAGAGGTGTCCTGGATGTTGGCCGACAGAATTGCAGGGTTAAGCCTGAGCGACTGGGCAATTATTGTCGGTATCGCATGCACCGTTATCACCTGTGCAGTGAACTGGTATTTCCGCTGGAAAGAACGGGAGGATCGGCGCAATGGCTATGCCACCAAAGCTGAAGAATAAACTGAGTGCAGCGGTCGTTGGTTTAATTCTTGCGGGGGCTTCCGCGCCCGTGATTCTCGATCAGTTTCTGGATGAGAAAGAAGGCAACAGTCTGACCGCATACAAGGATGGCTCCGGCATCTGGACTATTTGCCGTGGCGCCACGATGGTTGATGGTAAGCCAGTAGTTCAGGGCATGAAGCTGTCTGCTGAGAAATGCGATCAGGTAAACGCCATTGAGCGTGATAAGGCACTGGCGTGGGTTGACCGAAATATCAAAGTACCACTGACCGAACCACAGAAAGCCGGGATCGCGTCTTTCTGCCCATATAACATCGGTCCCGGAAAATGTTTCCCATCTACGTTCTATAAGCGAATAAATGCTGGCGACCGTGAAGGTGCCTGTGAAGCGATCCGCTGGTGGATAAAAGACGGTGGTCGCGATTGTCGTCTGACCAAAGGGCAGAAGAACGGTTGCTATGGTCAGGTTGAACGGCGAGACCAGGAAAGCGCGTTGACGTGCTGGGGGATAGACCAGTGAGCCTGCGCTATCAGTTCATTGTTATTTTGTTGCTGGTGGCCGTTGCATTCTTCGCGGGTAGTGTATGGAGCAGCCGCGGTTGGGAAAAGAAGTGGGCCGAGCGTGACAGCGTAGAATCATCGCAAACAGCGAACGCACAGACCGCCGCTCGCATGATTGAACAAGGGCGTATTATTGCCCGTGATGAGGCTGTAAAAGATGCACAAGCACAAGCCGCTAAATCCGCTGCCACTGCTGCTGGCCTGTCTGCCACTGTTAACCAGCTGCGTACCGAAGCAACAAAGCTTGCCACTCGCCTGGACGCCGCAAAGCACACCGCAGATCTTGCCACTGCCGTCAGAAGCAAAACAGCCGGAGCCGACGCCGCAGTGCTCGCCGACATGCTCGGACGCCTTGCAGAAGAAGCTCGATATTATGCTGAGCGATCTGACGAAAGCTACCGGGCAGGAATGACGTGTGAGCGCATTTACGACTCAGTGAGGCAGTCAAACAACAACAGGGTTAGAAGATGAACGCAGAAAACCTAAGTGAAGCGTATTACCTCAATAACGATATAAAAGAACTACAACTTCAGAAAAGCATACTGGAAAGTGGTGCCGGACTTGGTGTGACAATCCAGTCTACCTATCAGGATAACGCCTTTCTTGATGCCATACGCCCGCATGCAGTGGCTGAACTTGATCGCCGTATTGTGGAGAAGAAAAAAAACCTCTCCACTCTGGGTGTTACATTCTCTTAAATGAGAACAACAATAAAAGGTTATGTCTGCTTTGCCACATTCTGAGAGTATGAGTTTTATTTGGTAGTCAATCAGTTACTTTATTGGTTTGCTTTCCGATGGAAGATAGATGTTTCCACAGAAGGGGCAAATTAACGTTATATTGTTTTTTATTCTCGACAGACTGTGCTTTGACTGGCGGGAGCAATGAGGACAAGTACTTTTCACATGGCGTAAAGTACGCATCTTGATATCTTTGAGTATCGACATGTTGATTGTCCTGGTGGGCGGTTAACAACCATACACCACATGTTGGCTAATAGCTTCTTTTATAACCGTTACGATGTAGTCGTTAGCCATAATCAATCAAGCCTCGCAATAGCGGGGCTTTTTAACAACTGAGGAATGAGCATTACAGTAGTTCTTACAGCTAAGCAGATTGAAGACCTGGCTGCCTTCGCAAAAGAAGATGGCCAGCCACAATATACCATCACTACCGGAACAATCCCTGAGTTCGAAGCGGATGATGGCGAGGTTATCCCTGAGTACACCGGGCTGATTGCCTATTCCGAGTCGCTAGAGCATAGCGTTCTACAGCTCGATAACTAACGAATCAACATAACTTTCCATCCGCCATGACACCACAATGCTCGTAGACATGCCAGGAAGCCTGGCAGAAGAAGCTCGATACCATGCTGAACGCGCTGATGAAAACTACCGAGCAGGAATGACATGTGAGCGGATTTATGAGTCCGTAAAAATACTAACAATGAACCGTAGAGGAAAAATAATAGCTCTATAAATTAAGATGTTGACGGTTTTCGTGGATAAATTTGTGAATTTTTACTATGAAGGAAATACGACTCTTCCTTGAGTCAAAATCCCTGACAACTTAGGGTGATAGATAAAGGTCTTACGCAGCATGACATAATTTTCGATTTAAGCTATTTAAATTAATTTTTAAGATCAAAACCCACTGAGATTTACTTACAAAACTAAACCTTGCTATGTCTGGTTAATCATGCGTTAATGAATGTCTGGTTTGTAACGAATTTATCTGAAGCAGTCGCTGTAATAATTTTATTCCTTGTTCCTGTTGAGATTTCCTTGTTAGCTTTTCTCTCTGATAATTTTTTTTCGGACCATTCTGCCCAAGGGCTTACTCAATAAAGGTAATGTTTATGTCTAATAAAATGACTGGTTTAGTTAAATGGTTTAATCCTGAAAAAGGTTTTGGTTTTATCACTCCAAAAGATGGTAGTAAAGATGTGTTTGTTCACTTCTCTGCTATCCAGAGTAATGATTTCAAGACGTTGAATGAGAATCAGGAAGTTGAATTTAGTGTTGAACAGGGACCTAAAGGCCCCACGGCAGTTAATGTCGTGGCTGTATAAGGTAACTGTTATTACTAATAATATTCACTTCAGATGTCCGTGTTGCCACGGATCTCAGTACCGAACGTCAAACTTTGATGTTACTGAAAAAAATCCTTTCGGAGCAAAATGTATTTTTTGCAAATCAACAATGATTACATTTGATAATATTGCACTGTACATTCGTTCTGGTCAGTCTTCGTTAGAATTCAGAAAATAAATTTCAGGCTCCTTATGGAGCCTTTTTTGTATGCTGAACCGACAATCTCTGTAAGAGACATCACGGTAAAATTATGAAAAAAGTCATCGTTTTTTTTAATGCAGAACCAGCAGTTGTTGTAACCGTAATGAAAGGTATTACTACGATAATGCGTGAGTTTCCCAATGGGGAAAAAGCACACCTACCCGTGATGTCAGCGGGATTTCCATCTCTGACAGGAGACCATAAAATAGTTTATGTAGCCTCTGATCGTGATGTCAGTTCAGAAGAGATCCTCGAGGCAGCCTCGAAGCTTTTGAAATGAGATCTGGTTGTTTCGTGACCGACCCGGATTTTAGTACAGTGGTTTGTGTGGTCGCGAGCTCTTTTGCATGAAGATTGTACTGCAAACTATTGATAATTGAGTCTTTCTATTCTATCTTTTAAACATATCAGCGCTTATACAAGTGCTCTACGGGGAATGTAACATGCCTGGCGTTGATACGTTAGAGATCAAGAGAGGTAAACAATGAACGTCGAAGATTTAAAAAGAAAAACTGAAGCGGATATTTCTGAATTCATCACAAAAAAAATTATTGAACTCAAAAAAAAGACAGGAAAAGAAGTTTCCGATATCCAGTTTAATGCTCGTGAAAAAATGACTGGGCTTGAAAGCTATGATATTAAAATCACATTAATCTAATTGTTATAAGACTCAGTTCGAGTGAAAAAGCATTATCTTGAAAGGTAATGCTTTTTTATTTCTGTCATAAAATTTAGAACGTTGTCAAAGCCTTCACTTCTAACCACAGATTTTCTGCTTACCTTTTAACGGGTCCTCCTTGACGATTCTGACCATCGAGGGGCAGCAGCGGCGCGGGATTTGGAGCATTTTTGATTCTTCACGCAACCATTTCAGCATTTGATGCTGATGACGGAACACTATCCCCGAATACACTGGGTTTGTTGCATTCTCTGATTCAAAAGAACACGGTGTGCTTCAACTTGGCTGAGCAGGCATTACAGCAGACATTCACTGAGTGCCTGCGACAAAGTTAAATGGCATCAAGCATGCGATGATGATTGATTAATAATTGAGCTATGCATGGTATAATAAGCCCCATTCATTGAAAGGTTAACCACCATGTCATTTTTCGATTATGCAATGCAGCGTGTTGGGCTTGCAGCCAATACGACTGTCATGTGCCCGATATGCGGACATAAATCCACACACTCGACCACGAAAGTACGCCAACAACAGGCGTTACTTTGCCCTAAATGTAAATCGCTGTTTGTCATTCACAGATAACATGCGACCTGCTGAATATAACCGCCTACGGGCGGTTTTTTATTGCCATCACAAAGGCCACTTTCGAGTGGCTTTTTTAATGGTCATCACGACGGGTATTACAGCAGGAATTACTGAGTGCCTGCGATAATGCTCAATATTTTTATCGGAGTGAATATGCCACCGCGCACACCGAAGGCCGGCCTGAAAGGGGCGATACAAAAAAGGGAAAAAATGAAAAGACATAAGCGAAATAAAAAAGCCACCACATCTGCAAATGTGATGGCTGGCATTCGGATTAATTCAGGTTGGCTGAATAAGTTAGCCGCAGATATTACTAAAATAATTAATGAAGCATGTCCCTAATCTCATCTGAGATATCTCTTGGCCCTGCAGGCTGAGGCGCAACCAACCGGGTCGGAAGTCTCTCGAAGAAACCACCACCACCATGATGATGAAAACCCCGGTTATTTTTATAACTATTGAAGTTACTGTCGGTAGTGAGAAGGATGTTGCACTGGTGCGAGCAGTCAACAACAACGACATCACCTGCATTCAGGTGCATTCGTTTGTGAAGAAATTGCATAAGTCTCCTTATCAAGAGGCAATCAGCACTCCTCTCAAGGCTGGTACGCCAACGTCCCACCGCTGACGGGCTGAGCCATTACCTTACCCAGACTCAACGATAAGTAACATCCTGATATTCAGACAGTAACTGTAATCGATAATGCTGAAGAATAGGCAGTAAATACAGGTGACTGATATGGCAACACTGAAGGATTTATCAAACCAGTTAAAGCAACTGCAAAAGCAAATCCCGTTTGCCACAGCTCAGGCGATGACAAAAGTTGTACGCCAGATTGAGTTGGCTCAGAAGACGGCATTCGAACGACATCTGGAGAGCCCCACGCCGTTTACCGTTAAATCAGTTGGTTCGGTGGCGGCAAGAAAGAACAATCTGACCGCAAAGGTTTTTGTCCGTGATACCGCTGCTGGTTATCTGGAACCATTCGAGTTTGGCGGAGAGCACAAGCTCAATAGCCAGGCTCTATTAAATCCCAAGAACGTTAAGCTAAACAAATACGGCAACATGCCGCGTAATAAGCTCTCACAGCTTAAAGCAAAGGAAAATGTATTCGTAGGTGAGGTTGATGGCGTTAACGCTGTCTGGCAGCGTAAGAAGCCGATGAAAGCTAAGAAGCGACGGGCCAAACGTTCCGCTAACGGGACGCGAAGACCGAAACGCAAACAGCGTTCTCCAAAGCTTTTGATCCGGTTTGGTGATGCGCTACCTGTGACTCCAGTGCTGGGGTATATGGATAGGGCCCGTACCATGGCGAACGCACTGCTACCGTCTGCTTTAAATCAGGCGATAGCAGAAGCCATCAGGACGGCAAAATAAAAGCAGTAACTTATAAGTTAATTTCGCAAGCTTTTATGAAGCTGTTTACTGCAGTTGTCGATCCAGAAACATTGGCTGACATGGAATGCTGGTTTCCGCCATCCTTTGTTTGCACACCAACTAACACTTTGGATTTCGCCCCCTGAAGCTGCTTAAGCACTGTTTTCAGTTGGTCCGTGTCATCCGATTGAATCTGGAGGCTCTGAACATTACGTCTTGAAAGGGTAGCATCGAGCTTCACTGCGGTATTCCCGTCGACCTTCATTATCAGGTCCATTGGTACCTCTGATAGTGATTCGGTGCTTTTATCCATTTCAACGTATGCCGCCGATAGCTTTTCTTTAGTGCAGTCAAACACAATGGCGCCATTGTCGGATGAAACCTCGCCAAGCATCATTGCTTTCTTACCACCAGAGAAAAGGTCATCTTCAGTATTAGTTACCCACTGGGCATGAGCAATTGGTGATGCCAGCACTGCGGCTACGAAAGTTATTTTGATTATATTGTTACCCATTACATTCTCCTTGTATTGAATAGGAATAATCATAGTCGGAGCGAATGGTCGAAGCCATTAAAAAAATGGGTCCTTCCTGAGACTTTTGTAAGGCACGGGCATTGCGCGCCGCGGTGTTTTCCTAGCTACAACTTTCAGATTTGTGTCCCATGTCCCACCTCTGGCGATCATTACGGACACCTCGCCAGCTCTGGCTATTCCAGTTTATTCCAGTGGGACATTCTGGTGGGACATGGCAAAAATGTCCCAGGCGAATGTCCCACCCCAGAAAATGTCCCAGGTGATGTCCCATGACCACGATGAACCAGAGTCAGTACGCACAACATTCAGGTGTGGATCGCAAAACAATTGGTCGGTGGATTAAAGCCGGGCGCTTCATTGTGATGGACGGAGACCTGATTGACGTAGAGGCCAGCGATGCGGCATTGAAGAAAAACCGCGATGGCAAAGACCCGCGCGCCTCGAACGCGAAGAAAAAGAAAACTCCCGTCGTTAGCGATAACGATGATGACGGTGATGAAATCAATAAAACTGTCCGCCAGATAATGCTCACTGAAGGGGCAGATCTTTCGAGAGAGGAAGCGGGACGTATCCGCGAGAATTACATGGCCCTGCAGGCAAAGCTGCAGTATGAAAAAGACAGCGGCCAGCTTATTGAGCTGACAGCAGCCGAGGAGGTTTTATTCAACGCCTTTCGCCAACAGCGTGATGCCTGGCTTAACTGGCCGTCCAGGGTGGCGCCGCTAATGGCTGCTGATCTGGATGTACCGGCGGACAGGATGACAGAGGTGCTGATTGAACATGTCCACAAACACATCTCAGTCCTCGGAGAGCCAGAGTTTAACCCGGCAGAAGATTGAGCGTCTTGAATTAAGCGTCCGCAAAGGCTGGACACCCCCGCCGCGTATCAGTGTGCCGCAGTGGGCAGATGACTATCGTAAGCTGGCAAAAGAGGCTGGGAGCACTTCGGGAAACTGGGAAACATCGACGGTAGAAATTGCCCGCGGACCGATGCTTGCCGCGACGGAGTCCGGGGTTCATATCATCACTGTAATGTGCTGTACCCAGTTGATGAAGACAGCACTGCTGGAAAACCTTTTTGGCTATTTTGCCCACCTCGATCCTTGTCCGATACTGCTGCTGCAGCCGAAAGAAGAAGCCGCTGAACAGTTTTCGAAAGAGCGTATTAGCCCGCTGGTAAGGGTGACGCCGGTACTGCGTAAAATCATCGGTGATTCGAAACAGAAAAGCTCGAAAGAAACCATTCTTTACAAGGCGTTCACTGGCGGATTTCTGGCGCTGGCGGGTGCTGGTAGCCCTGATAACCTTGCGCGTCGTCCGATTCGTGTCCTGCTGGCGGATGAAGTGGACAAGTACCCGATAACCCGCGAAGGCGATCCAATTGCGCTGGCCGAAGAGCGTACAGCGACATTTGGCCTGACCTGGCTGTCTGTACGCGCCTGTTCGCCGACGGTGGAGGATGAGAGCCGCATTGCTGACAGCTACGCCGACTCCGATCAGCGCCGGGCATCTGTGGTTTGCCCGCACTGTGGCCACCGCCAGTTCCCCGACTTTTTCAAACACGTTCAGTGGCCGAAAGAGGGAGATAAACACCTGACTAAATCGGCGATGCTCTATTGCGAATGCTGTGGTAGTGGCTGGTCCGAAGGACAGCGCCTCAGAGCTCTGCAAACTATTCGATGGCATCAGACGCGCCCATTTGAGTGCTGCGGGGAGCGGCACTCACCGCTGATGGATTATGACCTTGCCTGGCGGGCGGCAGACGAGGGCAGCGTTGAAAAGGTCTGGCAATGGTCAGAGTCGGAACGGCATGCGGTCTATCGCGCAATCTGCCCCTCCTGTGGAAAGGAGGCAGTCGATAACCACCACGCGGGGTACCAGGCATCCAAGCTTTTCAGCCCCTGGCAAAAAGATAAGCCGTCGGATATTGCGAAAAAATATATCGATGCGAAGGGCGATCCGGATAAGGAACAGGCGTGGTGGAATACCCAGATGGGGCTTCCGCACCGACCTAATCATGGGAAACAGCTCCCTGTTGATGTTCTGCTGGCGCGCCGGGAAATATTTCCGGCCGTCGTTCCGGACGGGGTGGCATTGTTAACAGCTGGAGTTGATACCCAGGACGATCGCTTCGAAATTACGATCACCGGCTGGGGGAGAGATGAAGAATCGTGGTCGGTCGCGCATGACGTTATTTATGGTGACCTTGAGACGGAAGAACCCTGGAAGCGACTGGATGCATACCTGAAACAGATCTGGCGACGTGGTGACGGGCGCGGCCTGAATATCATGGCAACGTGCATGGACTCCGGCGGCCACCATACGCAGAAGGTATACGAATTCGCCAAAGAGCGTCTTGGCCGTCGTGTCTGGGCAATTAAGGGGGAGTCTGCACAGGGAGGCAAACGCAATCCTGTCTGGCCGACCAAACGACCATCATCGAAAAGCAAAGCCAGTTTCCGCCCTGTCATTCTGGGGGTTAACTCAGCGAAAGACGTGATACGCGGTCGCCTGCATCTTGAGCCACCCAAACCTGGCGCCGCCGCTGCGGGTTATATGCATTTTCCTGACGATCGCGATCTCGGGTACTTCAATCAGCTGCTGGCGGAGCGACTGGTTTACAAAGTCATTTCCGGGCAGCGGTACAGTATCTGGGAAGCAATACCAGGACGAGCTAACGAAGCGCTTGACTGCCTCGTTTACAGCTATGCCGCGCTGTGCGGTCTCAAACATATGGGGTTAAAACTCAACGTCCGGGCCGCCAACCTCGAAGCCGATCCGGATAAGTTCCTGCCAGCGCCAGTTGGACAGGAAGAAAAAATCAATTACGAGCTGCCCGGTGCGGTTATTGAAGAACCAGCGCCGGTCAAACGTAAGCGAATATCGCAACTCCTGCCGAAATAAGGAAAATCATGTTCAACCGGAACACCAGCCTGCTTGCCGGCGCAATGACTGACGATCAGCTCAGGGATGCGCTTGCGAAAGCTCAGCAGGCGTACATTGATTTAGCAACCGGGAGCCACGGTGTTTCGTTTTCCTATACGCAGGGAGACGGGACGCGATCAGTGTCCTATCAGCAAAGCACCCTGGCTGATCTGCTGGCCCTGATTCAACTTCTGCAGGCGCAACTGGGGATTATCTCTCGTCCCCGGAAACCAGCGAGGTTTAGATTCTGATGAATAAAGTACAGATACTGGGCTCTGATGGGCAGCCGTTGCGACAGCAGCGTCCCTCTATGCTGGTGGGGGGGAGCCGCGTACCTTATGACGCAGCTGACTCTTTCAGCGATCAACTGGCGAACTGGCAACCCGCGCTGTGGTCCCCGGACAATGAAATTAACATTTACCGGGATCGCATCGTGTCCCGCGCACGCGATCTGGTCCGTAATGACGGCTGGGCAAACGGTGCGGTCACACGTCTGCTGGATAATGCGGTTGGTGCCAACTTCCGCCCCATCATGAAACCCGATTACCGTGTTCTCAGAATGATCACCGGAAACAAGGCGTTTGATGCGTCCTGGGCGGAAGAGTACGGAAAAGCACTGGACGGGCACTGGCGGACCTGGAGTAACGATCCTGGCCGGTATTGTGATGTTGAACGAAAACTCACCGTGTCGCAGATGTTACGCCTGGGATTTCGTCACAAGCTTATTGACGGGGATGCTCTGGCCATTCTCCAGTACAGAACTGACAGGCTTGGTCCCGGAAGAGGGCGTTACGCCACCACGGTACAGATTGTCGATCCTGACCGCCTCAGTAATCCTCAGCAGAATTTCGATATGCCAAATGTCCGTGGTGGCGTTGAAATTGATGCGGACGGTGCGCCGGTTGCTTACCACATCAGGGAGGCCCATATCGGTGACTGGTGGAGCGGGGCTAAAACCATGACGTGGCAGCGTATCCCGCGTGAAACTGACTGGGGCCGCCCGCATGTGGTTCACGATTTTGATCATGAGCGTGGCGCGCAGCACCGCGGTAACGGCATCCTGACTCCGGTTATTCAGCGTCTGAAAATGCTGGTGAAGTATGACCAGAGTGAGCTTGAGGCAGCAATTCTTAATGCCATATTTGCCGCTTACATTGAGTCACCCTATGACCCTGCGATGGTTCAGTCTGCCCTGGGCGAGACCTATGACGAGTCGGAGTTAGGCACTTATCAGGACGGGCGTGTTGAGTTCCATAACGATCGGCGTCTGACACTTCAGAATGGTGCCCGAATGCCCATTCTTTATCCTGGTGAGAAAATCACGACGGTTAACGCGGCGCGGCCCTACAGCAATTTTGAAGTCTTCGAATCTGCTGTTCTCCGTAATTTTTCTTCAGGAACAGGGTTGTCCCCACAGCAGGTCACCCAGGACTGGTCTGACGTTAACTACAGCTCTGCACGCTCCTCGTTGCTGGAGGCATGGAAAACACTGACTCGCCGCCGGGACGATTTTTCTACCGGCTTCGCTCAGCCCATTCTCACCGCCTTTGTTGAAGAAGTTCACGACAATGAGGATTTACCCCTGCCCGCAGGCGCACCTGATTTTGTTGACGCCAGAGCCGCGTATTCTCGCGCGCGCTGGATGGGGCCAGGGCGCGGCTGGGTGGATCCGGTTGCAGAGAAAAAAGGCGCCATTCTTGGTCTGGATGCCGGACTTTCCACCCTCGAGATTGAGGTGGGTGAAAACGTCGGTGAAGACTGGGAAGAAGTGCTTGATCAGCGCCAGAGAGAAATTGAGTCATGTCTTAAACGCAGATTACCGCTTCCGAGCTGGGCACAGGCTGACCAGTTTGCGAGCCAGACCATTACCGATCCGGAGGAAAAGTGAATCTACCCCATCTGGCCCAGCGATTATTTAACACCCCGCTGGCGCTGCACCCGAGTAAAGCCGAAGTCATCATGGCATCCGTAATGGACCGATTTGGTATCAGTAAAATCGAATCTTCTCTTGCCATGGAGGATGACTGGTACGGATATGACGATAACCGGGGACGTGAATCCCGTAGTGATCCGGGTTATGACAATGTGCTGGGTGTCGCCGTCATCCCGATATGCGGAACGCTGGTGCAAAAACTGGGCAGTCTGCGTCCGTACAGTGGAATGACAGGGTATGACGGCATTCGTCAGGCGTTTCTTACTGCGATGGAAGATCCCGACATTTCGGGCATTTGCCTGGATATCGACTCACCCGGCGGCGAGGTCGCTGGATGCTTCGATCTGGTTGATGTCATTTACGGCTCCCGGGGGAAAAAGCCTATCCATGCCATTCTGACGGAAAGCGCTTATTCCGCTGCGTATGCCATTGCCAGTGCAGCGGACCGGATTTCTGTTCCGCGCACCGGCGGAGTGGGTTCTGTGGGTGTGATCACCATGCACCTTGACTGGACGCAGCGGATTAAAGATGACGGTCTTAAAGTTACGATCATCACCTATGGATCCCGCAAGGCTGAAGGTTCGCCGCTGAGAGAGTTGTCAGATGAAGCGCTGGCCGCCATCCAGCAGGACATTAACACCATGGGCGAATTGTTTGTGAACACTGTTGCCAGAAACCGGGGGATTAGCGCAAAGGTTATAAAAAGTACCCAGGCCGCCTGTTTTATGGCTGCTGATGGCGTTGAAATTGGACTGGCTGATGAGGTGTGTCCTCCTGACGCTGCGTTCAAAAACTTACTTGAAAAAACAGGAGCCTGAAATGGCAAAGAAAAAGACGTTTAGTTTTGCTCACCTCATTGGTCTTGGCCCTTCCGCTTCTGAGGAAGAAGAGGATAAAAAAGCCAAAAAAGCGAAAGCCCGTCGCGCGGAAGAGGACGAGCGCGAAGATGATGCCGATGATGATGAGCGCGACGACGACGCGGAAGAAGACGAACGCGACGATGATGCTGAAGATGACGGCGATGATCCGGATGCGTCAGAAGATGATGATTCTGAAGACGACGGCGACGACGATCGCAAAGAGAGTAAGGCGGTAAAAAATGCACGCGCTGCTGAGCGTAAACGCTGCGCCCGTATTTTCGGCAGTAAGCATGCAGCTGCGAATCCTTCACTGGCCGCGTCACTGGCTTTCAATACCGGGATGAGTTCTGCGGCAGCAATTAATGTCCTAGCCTCTTCGGCTCCGGCCGCAGCCGCATCTCAGCCATCCCGTAAACGCTCTCTCGATCAGCGTATGCAGGAAAGCCACCAGGTCCGGCTTAATCCGGATAGCGGACAGAAAGAGACCGGAAAGTCTGCGCTGGTAAGTAAAATGACCAGCCTCTACAACTCCACAAGAGGAGAGAAATAATGGATCAGTTTGGTCAGAATGCGTTTGCGCCTGGCATGAAGAGCGCGCTGTTTGTTCCGGATCAGCTTGTCGCTGGCACGCTCCAGCTGGTGACTGACACCGGGATCATTACGGGCGGTGCCTTTAAGCGTGGTACTGTCCTGGGCCTGGTGGCTGCCAGCGGGAAATACACGCAATGTGTGAAAACGGCTGTAGATGGCAGTCAGTTACCCGTTGCTATTCTGGTTGATGATGTTGATGCATCGTCTTCCGATCAGAACGGCGGCCTGTATCTGATGGGGGAATTCAACCAGCACCGAATTATTTTTGATAACTCCTGGACGACCGCTGACCTGAAAAAAGCGCTCCGACCGCTGGCTATCTTCCTGAAAGACAGTGACCAGGCACCTGTAACCACCTCCTGATTTCCCCCACGGCTCTCCTGACGAATGCTTTAACCGGCAGGGGCTGGCTCGTTTAAATTTTTTGCCAGCTGCGGCTGGCACTATCAAGAGACTGAATATGGAAAATATTTTTGATACCAGCGTGCTGGTGCAGGTTGTTCCTAACCTGAAAACCAGTCAGAACTGGCTGCTCGATCGCTTCTTCCCGAATGTCGTGACTTACGAGACTGAAGAAGTGGCGATTGATGTTGATGTCGGCCTGCGTCGTATGGCGCCGTTCGTCTCCCCGCTGGTGGAAGGTAAGCTGGTCGAATCCCGTAAATACCAGACCAATACCTTCAAACCGGCATACATCAAAGATAAGCGCGCGCCGGACCTGCGCAAACCTATCCGCCGCCAGATTGGTGAGCGTATTGGCGGGGAATATACCGCTGCCGAGCGCGAAATGCTGAACCTTCAGTTTGAAATGACTGACCAGATTGACATGATCAACCGTCGTCTGGAATGGATGGCGGCGAGTGCGCTGGTGTCTGGGACCGTAACCGTCGCCGGGGAGGGCTATGAAACTAAGGTGGTGGATTTCGGGCGTGCTTCGGATCTGACCATCACTCTTAGCGGCTCGGATAAATGGCCACTGACCGTTGCAGCTGGCGCTACCAATACCCAGCCATCAGATGACATTGAAATCTGGCAGACTACTTTCCTGAAAGAGTCCGGCTCTGTCGCCACGGATCTGGTCTTTACGAATAAGTCATGGCGTGCATTCCGACTGGATACCACCATCAAGGATAACGCCATTACATTCCCGGCGCTGAGCCCGTTTGGTAACCAGATTAACGCCGGCCCACAGGTAATGAAGGGCGCAATTTATAAAGGGCGCTGGGGTAACTTTGACCTCTGGTTATATAACGACTGGTTTATTGACCCGCTGGACAACGTCGAGAAGCCTATGATCCCCGATGGCGCTGTCATTATGAGTGGTGCCGATCTGATGGGTACCCGCGCCTTTGGCGTTATCCTGGACCCGGCTTTCAACTACGGTCCGCTGGCTTATGCGCCAAAATCCTGGGTGAAAGAAGATCCAGCCCAGCGTCTTATCCTGATGCAATCCTCCCCGCTGGTTATTCCGAGCCGGGTAAATGCATCCCTCTGCGCAACGGTGGTCTGATATGGCAAAACAACCTAATACCGGGCTGGCTGATGATCTGAATGCAGAAGGATCTGCCAAAGACGGCCTGAGCGTTGACGACCTGAATGCTGGCGATAACACCCAGGAAAAACAGCCTTTGAGCAAAACAGATGATGCCGAATTGTCTGTTGATGACGATGGTGGTGACGAAAAATCCGGAGACACTGAATCGCAGGAGTATGTGGTGTTGAAAGGGAATTGCATTCGTCATGACGGGGAGATGTACCGCGAAAATATGCGCATCCCTGTAACCGGCAAAGATGCTGAGCGTCTTCTGCAGTCCGGCGTTATTGCTGATGTTGATGTGCTTCGTAAGCGAGTTCTTGCTTCTCAGCCATCAGTTTCAGTTACGACAGGGTAATGACATGGGCGTGGACTGGGATTCTCATCTTCTGAGTCCGCTGCATGATGTCTTTGGCGATGAGCACGAGTACCGTCCACGTAACGGTACTCCTTTTACAATTAACGGGATTTTTGACCGTGGTTATGCGCAGGTTGCTGAAAACCTTGATGGCGATTCAGAAATTAACACCTCCAGCCCGATGTTGGGTGTGCGCGATGCTGAATTTCGCAAGCTGGGTAAATCGCAACCTGCTGTATCTGACCGGGTATTTATAAAGACGGTCGGTGGTCACATCATCAATCAGTTATTTGTTGTGTCAAACGTCGAACCCGACAGTCATGGCGGATCTCGTCTTGTCCTCAATGTGGTAAAACCGCGATGAATTCAGCAGCGATACGGCAAATGGTTGTCACTGCACTAACCGGGACAACCAGCGCGGGCGACCGCGTATTCTCTCCACGCGACTGGTCAACTTCACCAGATATGTATCCTGTGTTGTTGGTTCAGACGCCTTTTGAACAGAAAAAATCACAGGGGCGTAATACCCCTGCTTTTACCACCCTCACCACTGTCAGGATCACTGGGCGCGTTCAGGAGTATGACGGCGATACAGTGGATGATGGAGCCATGCGGGCAGAGCTGGCGCTTGAAAGCCTTCGCGAGCAGGTGGAGCGCGCGGTGATCAACAGCTACGAACTGACGCGGAATATTCAGAAATACGCGGAAGTTCGTTCAACCATCAATGTTGATTCAGAAGGAGAGGCCCATATGGGGCAGCTTCTTTTCGAGATCGACATAGAGCATTACCAGGGGCCGGAAGATTTTTATCCTGTCCAGTCGGTTCCCCTTGAGGGCATGGATATTGCGGTCGACATGCCAGACGGCACAGTTAAACCGGGTATCAGCCTCAATCTTCAGGAGTAATCCATGTTTGTTAAGCCGAACAACGGGCTCAGCGTTCGCTGCCCCGTCAAGGGCATCCCATTGCCTAAAGAGGGTGCTGAAGTACCTGACAATATTTTCTGGCGTCGCCGTCTGAGCGATGGGGACGTGATCCTCTCTAAAAAGGATGAGGGCGCGCCAGAGAAACAATCATTACCTAAAAAAGCGGGAGAAAATGAATGACCGTACCTTTCGCTCGTGTTCCCGATAACCTGCGGGTAGGGCTTTTCTTCGTTGAGTTTGATAACTCAATGGCGAATAACGCCACTGCCACGCAGCGCACCCTGCTTATCGGTGGGATGCTCAGTACCGGCTCAACCCCCCCTGGTATTCCGCAGCGAGTTTCCTCTTCGGATACCGTCGGTGAGCTGACAGGAAAAGGGGGAATTCTGCAGGCCATGATGGCGGCGTATCAGAAAAATGATACCGCAGCCGAAGTCTGGATCCTGCCGCTGGAGGAAGACTCCGATTCCATGGTGGCTGCAACCGGCACCATTAAAGTGAGCAGCGCACCGACGGCAACCGGAGTGATCTCCCTTTATATTGCTGGTGAGCGCATTCAGTTGACCGTTGTAGCAACAGATACGGTGGCAGCGATCGCCACCTCTCTGGCCGCGGCGATTAACGCAAAAACCACGCTACCTGTAACCGCCAGTGCGACTACGGATACCGTAACCCTGACCGCGAAGAATCTTGGTGCTACGGGTAATGGGATCGACATTCGCCTGAACTTCCTCGGCTTACCTGGAGGCGAGTCCACACCTGCAGGCCTGGAACTGACGATTACTGCTATGTCTAACGGAGTCGGGGCTCCGGATATTACCGGCACGCTGGCAAACCTGCAGGATCGAACATTCGATTTCATCATCAACCCTTACGACGATACAACCTCGTTGAATGTGATGAAGGAGTTCCTGTCAGACACTGGCGGTCGCTGGGCATGGGACAAGCAGCTTTATGGCCATTCCTTTGGTACCACCACCGGGACTTACGCCCAGCTCGGTACCAAAGGTGAGCTGCGCAATAACCAGCATGAGACCCTGCTGGGCGTAAATAAATCGCCGTCCCCTTCCTGGGCATGGTCTGCAGCTTACACCGGCGCAGCTGCGGTGAGTCTGCGTAATGACCCCGGCCGCCCGCTACAGTCGCTCGCTGTTCAGGGGGTGCTTGCGCCAGAACTGCAGGATCGCTTTGAGCTGACCGAGCGTAACAATCTGCTGTACAGCGGCATTTCGACATTTACGGTCGATGACGATGGCACGGTGCGCATTGAAAACCTGATCACCACCTACCAGAAAAACAGCTATGGCGATGCAGATGACAGTTATCTGGAAGTGGAGACGCTGTTCAGCCTGATGTTTGTGACCCGCTACCTGCGCACAGCGGTGACCAGCAAGTTTGGCCGTATGAAGCTTGCTGCGGATGGAACCCGATTTGCACCTGGCGCGGCGATCGTCACGCCAAACATTATCAAGGCCGATCAGATTGCCGAGTACCAGACTCTGGTATGGAACGGTTATGCGCAGGATGCGGAGGCATTCGCAAAAAATATCATCGTCGAGCAGAACGCCAAAAATCCGAACCGCGTCGATGTGCTGTGGCCGGGAACCCTCATGAACCAGTTGCGCATTTTCGCGCTGCTCAATCAGTTCCGCACTCGGGCTGAATCAACAGGAGCTTAAACGATGGCAGGTGATACTACTAACCGCCTGGCGGGAACCGCCTATGTCACTGTTAACGGTGTGACGGTAATGGTGGAGGGCTCGTTTAAATACCAGGCTGCCACCGTAAACCGTACCACCCTGACAGGGATGGATGGTGTGCACGGATATAAGGAAAAACCTGTGGCGCCATACATTTCTGCCCGACTGCGTGACAGTGGCGGAACGAATGTGCAGGGCTTTAACCAGCAGACGAACGTCAACGTGATCGCCGAGCTGGCTAACGGGAAAACTATCATTGGCCGTTCACTCTGGACGGTCAACGTCCAGGAAGTGGAAAGCGAAGATGCAGTATTTGATGTTCGCTGGGAAGGCCGCGACGTAACGGAGAACTAAGATGGCTGAGATTGAACGCGTTAAAACCATTCCATTAACCGTAGCGCTGGATGATGCTGCGGAGAAGACCACTTATACGCAGCTGGAGCTGAAAGCACCCACGCTAAGCCAGGCTGAGCAGTTTTATGAGAAACAGGCTGCGTCAACGTCGCTCGCGGCGATGCGCCTGCTTATTGCGCTGGTTTCCGGTACGCGTGAAAGCGTACTGCAGCCGATGGATTTTCTCGACTTCCGTAAGTGTGAGGAGTATCTGCTCAGTTTTTTGACCTGGAAGCCCTAACAGCCTGGCAAGAAGCAGCCGCTGACGTCACGTTTTACTTTCGATGGACAGAAGATAGGGCGTGGGGAATGACCCGCGCCCGATTGAAATGGTGGATAGCCCAGGCATCCCGGATCAACAAACTCAGGAAACCTGAAGACGATGAGTAATGTCTTTGATTTTGAGCTGGTGGCAAATGATCAGGTCAGTGATGTTATTGACCGTATCAATGAAGCTATCCGTGGGCTTGAACCTAAACTCGATAGAACGAAAGAAGGGCTTCAGTTAGGTGGGCAGGAAACAGTTGATGGGCTGAATGGCTTTATTTCACGTTTTGAAAATCTGTCTAAAACGGCCAGGGACAACGTGCAGCTTATCGGGGATATGGTTCCTCCCTTGAAAATGGTTGGGGAGCTATCTGGTAAGTTGGGTTCACTCGGTATTGCTGGTGCTGCAGGGTACGGGCTTAAACAGGTGGCCTACGGTTTTCGCGAAGCGTCCAGGGAAGCGTATAACCTGGACGTTTCATCAAAGAATGCCGGTATGCGTGTAGACGATTTTTCCCGTCTTGCTGGAGCGATGCGCATCCTTGGCGCTGATAGTGAAAGTGCCAATGCTTCTATCGATGGTATGGCGAAAACGCTGAAAGAAGCCGCCAGTGGCGCGAATGGGCAGGTACTTGGTGCGCTCGCACAGATCGGTGTTCAGATACAGAAAAATAATGATGGTTCTGTTGATACGCTAAAAACATTACAGGAGATTGCTCGTGTCTTCCCTTCGTTGCGGCCTGAGCAACAAAAGTCCGTAGCGGATGCTCTTGGGCTGACGCCAGAAATGTTGGCGTTAATGCGTGAAGGTGAGCGCATGAAAACGCTGCTGGCTAAATCTGATGAGTTTGGTCTGACTGTGGATCCGGCACTAAATCAGCAATTGAGTGAAGTGAACGGCACTATGAATGAGCTCAGCGCATCCTGGGATGGTCTGTGGCAACGTTCAAAAAACAAGGCACTTAAGACCATTCTTTCGGATGGTTCAGTCAAAGACGGCCTTGAAGGTGTTACCGATCTGTTCACTAATGGTGATTTTACTGGGCTGTCTCATGCTCTCGGTTTTATCAACAGCAATGATGCTGAGAAACTACGGCGCATTCAGAACGATAAGGAACTTTATAACAGCTTACCCCGCAGTGAACGTGGGCAGGTTGACGCGGGTTTCATGACTGATGCTGTAAGAAAGCGGTACGATGCGAATTACCGCGCGACCGATTCTGCGATTCAATTGCAGAATGACTTATCCGCTATCAGCCAGCCACAATCCAACGTTGCACGCGGCAATGTTCCTTACGGGGAAACAAGGAATAACGCAATTGGCTTCAGAAATAATAATCCCGGTAATTTGAGGGTTGCAGCAAACGCAACGGGTAAAAATGGCGGATTTTCTACCTTTGCGAATGATGCCGACGGAAGAACTGCAATGGCGAGACAGCTGATGTTGTATGGTGACAGGGGGAATAATACTCTGGATGGGATTATTCATACCTATGCTCCGCAATCAGAGAATAATACTCGTGCATATATTGACTCCGTCTCAAAAGCCACTGGATATGGAGCCAAAGAGCAAGTAAATCTGCACGATCCGGAAACATTAAAAACGATAATGGCAGCCATGATTAAACATGAGAATGGCGCACAACCTTATACTGAGGAACAACTGCTAAACGCCATCCAGACCGCCATTACTGATGATCGGTGGTCAGGGAAGAGAAATCCGGATGTGCTGGCCCAGCAGCGGTATGACATTATCTCTGGATCACGCGGCGTGGATCAAGAACCCACGATACTCAGAACACAACAAGGGAAAAGTGATGAAGTTGCCCTTAGTGAAAATCTGGCGCGGTCGTTTAAGGAGGCCATGTCTGATCAGTCTCTCAAGCTTGAAATCACGATGGTCAATGATAAGGGGGAGCGTAAAACCTATAATGCGGAAAATAATGGCAGAATAACAACGGCCATGAATTACTGATCACTGTCGTCATTTCGTTAAGGAAGAAGTTATGAATGAAAAAGTTTTTGGAGCAAAAGCCATTTAGACTCCAAAGGTTTTTGCGCTTGTTTACCTGGTAATTGGCATTTACCTCGTTTTTTCTGTTGTCTCAATGAATTTCACGGCGATTACGATATCGGTGGTAAGTGCATTGCTTTTACGTGTGCTTTATGAGTTCCTAATGAACTCATTCAAGGCGACTGAGCATCTTTACAGGATCGCCGAATCTCTTGACCGTAATGGATCCAGCGATAAATAGATAAGTCATTTCAGTGCATATGTAAACCGCCGACATGGCGGTTTTTTTATTTCCGGAGGCGTGATGCCGTCAATTATCCAGGACGCAATAACTTCTCTTTTGGGGGGAGATACCAGCGATGACTGGCAGGGGCAGTTACGGCCCAGCTCATTCAGAGGTGTACCATTTGCCATTGTTGCTGAGGAAGGGAGCCACGGCCGACGCCAGGCGGTACATGAATATCCCTACCGTGATACAGCCTGGATAGAGGATATCGGGCGGGCAACACGGCGATTTGTTATTCGCGGTTTCTTGATCCAGAACAGCCAGGTTTACGGCGGCGGCGATGCTATCACACAGCGCCAGTCACTGATTGAAGCCTGTGAACAAAAAGGTAGCGGTACGCTTGTCCATCCGACACTGGGCGAATTAACGGTTTCCATCCCTGAGAATGGTTTGCGTATTTCCGGTTCGATGGAGAACGGGCGAGTATTTGAATTTACCCTGATGGCAATTGAATCAGGGCTTAAAGTGTTTGCTGTCACGGGCAGTACCGTTGCAGGCGCCACGGTGAAAACCAACTATCTGAAACTGGTCAGCACTGCTGTGCTGAGCACGATTGCCAGGGTTAAGAGTGAAATCCGCGGTGTCACACAGGCTATAAACACCATCAGAGGCACGGTCACGTTCTGGACTAACATGGTTGACAGCACCATCAGTCAGGTCACGAATCTCAGCAATGTCCTGAACTCCACGTTCGGGAATACCCGGTACGGACGTTACAGTAAAGGCTCTGTGGGCGGTAGTTCTTCTGCTGTTGCTGGCAAATCGTCAGTTGCTGATGTGGATGATGAGAGAGCACTGGCTGACAAGGTAACAGCCCAGTCGGTAATGGACCGGAAAAATGTTACCGACAGGTCGAGCCAGCTTAGCAGCTCCAACACACCTGATGAGTTTGTCCAGGGCGTCGCCGACGTGGTAAACGCAATTCTTAACAGCGCCGGCAGCGTTAATGACCGAATCACAGCGCTGGAAAAACTGGCTAATTCAATCAGCACGGAGTACCAGCAGTCCGACAGCAGCAAAGCGATTTCGGCGACCATGAACACGCTGATTGTTGTGCTATGTACTGGTGCCATGACCAGTGCCGCTGCGGACTCCAGACCAGCCAGTACAGACGAGGCAGAAGAGTTAACTCAACGAGTTTCTGTGCAACTTGATACGGCGCTGGTTCTGGCTGGAGACCGCGCGGACGATGATATGTATAACGCGCTTCTCGCCGTCAGATCGGCATTCCTTTCTACGATGAGTGAGCGTGCTTCTGGTCTGAGCGAGCTTCTGCAGGTTACTACCGCTCAGCCGCTTCCGGCGCTGACGCTGGCAAACCGATTATATCAGGATGCCACCCGTGCAGATGAACTGGTACAGGAAGCGCGCGTACCGCATCCGGCGTTTATGCCGACAACCATGAAGGTACTGAGGCAATGAATGCAGACAGCGATCTGGATGTTGTTTCTTTGACGGTCGACGGCAAAATCATCGAGGGGTGGGATTCTGTCCGGGTAACGCGGGGTATTGAGCGTTTTCCCTCTGATTTCGATCTTGGGCTAATGGATTACTTCCCTGGCAACGAAGATCGTCAACTCGTTGAAGAGGGAATGTCTTGTGAAGTTCGTATCGGAGATGATCTGACACTGACGGGATATGTTGATGACTGGGAACCCGCACTATCGCGCTCCCGCCATGAGGTCCGCGCCACGGGCAGGAGCAAATGTCAGGACCTGGTGGATTGCTCAGCTGAGTGGCCTAACAACGTCATTAATGCCAGTAATGCACTTGAAATTGCTTCTCGCCTGGCATCCTACTACGGCATCACCGTAACCACGGATGTTGATGAACTTGTGAAGGTACCCCAGTTCACTCTGAACTGGGGTGAGTCTCCGCAAGAAGTCATCGATCGGGTGGCCAGATGGTCTGCTCTGCTTTACTACGATCAGCCCGATGGAAACCTGTTACTGACCCGGGTGGGAACACGTCGTGCGGCGAGTGGGATAGCCGAAGGGGTAAATGTCGAGCAGGCATACTACCGCAAATCGATGGCTGACAGGTTTTCAGATTATGTCGGTGTATCAATGAGCGTTTCTCCAATTGCAGGGTATTCGCCTGATACGGCCTATGACGCTGTGACTCTGGCAACGGCGAGAGATCCGGAGGCCGCCCGTATGCGGTACCGAAAACATATATCGATTGTGGAAAGTACCCTGATGGCTACTCAACAGGCACAAAGTGCGATCGACTGGGAAATGAACCGGCGGTACGGACGTTCAAAACAGCTCTCGGTAACCATCGATTCCTGGCGGGATAAAGACGGGAAACTGTGGGAACCAAACACATTGATCCCCGTTGATCTTCCCACCTTACGGTTGCCGGAGACTGAATTGCTACTGGCAGAAGTCACCTATATGCGCGATGACTACGGCACCCATGCACGCATGACGCTGATGCCGCCTGAAGCATTCGCCGTTCAGCCATATGCCTTCTACCAGAACCTGGCGGGATTCAATACATGAAGCAACTATTTAAACATGCAGCGACTAGGATCGCCGGCATGCTGGGGATTGGCCGGATCACGGCTATGAAAGATGGTGGGGTGGTGCAGTCAATCCAGTACCAGACTCCGCTGGAGGTGGCCAGCGCACCGCGGATGGCTGAATTTGGTTTTTCATCCGGCCTGCCGTCAGGGACTGACGTGGTTCTGGCTTTTATTGGCGGTGATCGTTCCAGCGCGGTGGTAATTGCGTCCAACCATCAGGGGTTCCGTCATACAGGCCTGAAAGCGGGCGAAACGGTCATGTATAACCAGTGGGGTCTTAATATTCTCCTGACGGAGAAGGGGATCTTCCTGGATGCAAAGGGCCAGAATGTTGAGGTCAATAACGCCACTAACGTGACCATCAATGCCAGCCAGGGGATTCTTGCAAATACCCCGATCCTGAGGTGCACGGGTGACATTGTTGATAACTGTGAAACCAATACCCGAACACTGAAAGAGCTGCGGGATGCACATAATGACCATGATCATGTGGTTAAAAATGCCCAGAGTGGCAATGACAATATCCGCAGCCAAAAAACAGAGGATCAGGTGACATGAGTGACATCGCTTCATTCTGGAATGTGGATGAGATGTTTGCTGACTGGCAGAAAGGGCTGGGCGAACTCACCACGGGGAACGATTTACAGACTGCAATACTGGACAGCCTGTTTACTGACAGGCTGGCGCGCGCTGACGATGATTATGAGGATAGCGATCGCCGCGGCTGGTGGGGGGATTCTGGGGAGGAATCCCAACTGGGATCCCGGCTGTGGCTGCTACGGCGGAAAAAACTGACCCCGGATGTAGCAAAAAAAGCGGAGGAATACTCGAGTGAAGCGCTCAACTGGTTAAAGGTTGATGGCGTTGTCAGCGAGGTTATTCCTGTTGCCAGGATCGTCCTGCCTGACCGGCTCAATCTCATTATCCGCTATCAGGCACCGGGGAAGGACTGGCAGGAATTCAGGTTTTACTGGATATGGGAGCAACGTTAATATGCCGTTTAAACGACCGACGCTGAGCGAACTCCGCGACGGAAACCGGAAATTTATGCAGGCGGAGCTTGAGGATGTTGGTGCGCTCCTGCGCTTCGCGAACCTGAAGGTACTGGCTGACATGGATGCGGGGATGGGGCATCTGCATTACGCCTACCTTGACTATATTGCCCTGCAGACAAACCCGTTTACCTCTACCGATGAGTATCTCGCCGGGTGGATGGCCCTTAAGCAGGTATTCAGAAAACCAGCTGCAGCGGCGAAGTCGCCTGCGGTACAGGCTAGTGGCAGTGTTGACAGTATTATCCCTGTTGGCTCGATCATTAACCGCGGGGACGGATACCAGTACCGGACGGATGCAGATCTTAAAATTCAGGCAGATGGATTTGGTATCGTCGCGGTGACGGCCATCCTGCCGGATATTACCAGTGATGTAACGGGTGGAGGCGCGCGCGGTAACGCTGATGCCGGGACCATAATGACCCTGGACGCGAATATTGCTGGCGTGGATCCACAGGTAACGTTACTGTCTGCTGCGACCGGCGGAGCCGATATTGAAACGGAAGAGGACTTTCGCAGTCGTGGCTTGCTGGCATGGCAGAATCCGCCTCAGGGTGGAAGCGACGCCGATTATAAAAAATGGGCGCTTGAGGTTTCGGGCGTCACCCGCGCGTGGGTAAAGCGGCGTCTGAACGGGGCCGGGACCGTTGGCGTGTATATCATGTGTGATCGGAATAACAATGGTGGGTTTCCGGTCGGTACCGATGGAATATCCCAACTTGAGGACTGGGGGGCTGTTAAAGCCACCGGAGACCAGCTCGCTGTCGCCGACCACATCTATCCGCAGCAGACAGGCACTGCCATTGTTTTCGTATGTTCCCCGATCAAGAAAGTCATCAATATTGAAATCTCTGGTATCAAAAATGCCGACAGCACCACAGTTCAGGGTATAAAAGACGCGCTGACGGCGCTGTTTTTTGATGAGGCTAACCCTGATGGTTCCGGGAAAGTTTACCTCTCTGATATTAACGGGAGTATCGGCGGTGTTAGTGGCACGACGGGCTATATCCTTAACTCTCCGATGGCCAATATCACCTTTGCTGTTGGCGAAATTCCGGTGCTTGGCGGGGTGAATTTTGTATGAGCCTCTTTTCAAAAAATGATTATGCCGGTGCGCTTGGCGCGTTGCTGCCGACGGGCAGGGCGTGGCCCAGATCGCAAAAAACGGTACAGGCTGCGGTATTACGGGCACTGGGCAGCGCGTTTCAGCGTTCTGACAACGATGCGCAAAGCCTGATTACTGGTGCTTTTCCCCCTACAGCGACGGTAATGTTGTCAGAATGGGAAAGCTCTCTGGGGTTACCAGATGATTGTGCGATTGGTGAATCCGGTGGCGTCAGCGATCGCCAGCGCGCCGTGGTAGCAAAGTTAATCAGCACCGGCGGCCTGAACCGCGATTATTACATCCGGGTGGCTGCAGCTCTTGGTTATACCATCACTATCACACAGTTCCGGCCCGCTATGAGTGGCATGTCAGTATGCGGTGATGCGCTTAACGGTGACGAGTGGCCATTTACCTGGCGGATAAATGCGCCACAAACAACGATCAAGTATTCGCTTGCTGGCGCGTCCTACTGCGGAGATCCGCTCGCATCGTGGGGCAATAAACAACTGGAGTGTTCAATCAACAAAATTGCCCCATCCCATCTGAACATCATTTTCAATTATTCATAACTGATATTTCCCCCTCTGATTTTATCGCTTAACACTAAGTGAGGATTAACTATGCTCCGAATCGGGCAAGTCGAAGCCACTGCAACGCAGGATGGCAAATATACTGATGGAAGTGTTGCTGGTGGTATTGCCGCAACGAGGCTGCGGGCAGCAGCGTTTAACGCCATGCAGGAAGAGTTAGCGCATATCGTAGAGTCAGCAGGATTGGCGCTCGACATTAACGATATGACTCAGGTTTTAAAAGCCATTCAAAAACTCACACTGAGCCGTGCAAACCCATTTGCCGATATCAAATCAGATGGCACTGTGCAAACGGCTCTCTCAAACCTTGGAATTGACAGGGTGGAGCAGCTCAATAACGAAACGAAAATTTATGCTGGGGATGATCACTCCATATTTTTATCAATAAGAATTGATGGCCTGTGGGGTATTTACGATCCACTACATGGCTTTATTCCTCTGGGTATTGAGCAGGGTGGAACAGGGGCCAGAGATGCAGGCGGGGCAAGGACTAATCTTGGCCTTGGCAGAGTTGAGCAGCGGGCAGGTGAAACGGTAATTTATTGCGACGATAAAAAAACTGCATATTTTACAGCACGCGAAGATAATCAGTGGGGGCTTTTTGACGGCGTAAAATTCGTACCATTGGGCATTGGGCAGGGTGGAACAGGTGCAGGTGATGCAGCAGGAGCAAGGACTAATCTTGGCCTGGGTAACAGCTCGACGAAAAACACCGGTACAACTGCCAATACTGTTGCGGCGGGTGATGACTCCCGGTTCAGTCTTATGCTTGGCGTGGGGCAGAGCTGGCAGAATGTCACGGCTAACAGATTCTCAGGCACGGTGTATACAAACAACACTGGAAAACCTATTCAGGTATTCGCGTTATGGAATGACACTCCGCCGACGGGCTGGGGATACGGAGTTGGGACGCTGACCTTCTCAGGCCCCTACGACGCGAGCGGGTTGGCTCTGGGCTTTTTAAGCCTTGTCGTTCCTGCTGGAGATACATATTTCATGAGAAACACAAATATCAGTCACTGGTGGGAGTTGCGTTAATGCAATATTTCAAAAACGAAAGCGGAACTGTCTATGCGTATGAGGATGACGTTGCTCCTGAATTAATCATTAATGGACTGATAACAATAACTGAGGTCGAGGCTATGGCGTTGTCGAATCCTCCGCCAACCACTGAACAACTGTTAGAGCAGGCGGAGGCCGAGCGCTCGCGTCGTCGTGTTATTGCTGACGGTGAAATTGAGTGGCGGCAGGATGCTGTTGATGCTGGAATTGCTACGGACGAAGAAGCCGCCGACCTTGCAGCATGGCGAAAATACCGGGTGCTGCTGATGCGTGTTGACCCAGTCAACCCTGTCTGGCCTGAGATGCCAATATAGGAACGTTAACGAAAATGAATATCCGCCACAGCGTAATCAAGACGTAACTGTGGCGGGCATTGAAAATCTTTACTCACTCACTAACCAGAATTCAGCCTCTTCAAACATTTCCTGAACAATACGACTTATCAGTTCCTTCTCATGATTGCTAGCGTCAGTGTTGATCGCCGGCAGTGTCATCATCGGTTTAACCCGAACATCAGCGTCGGGGAAAATCCGGTGAACCCTCTT